>MKVH01000022.1 GCA_001899175.1 Candidatus Kapaibacterium thiocyanatum
GTCCAATTCGAACAACAACTATTTTCGCAAATCTAGAGTTCTCATACCCTGACAAGCCTAACGGGGGAAGATCATCGCTGTTCGCAAAAGTCACAACATCCATCCATGACATTGGGATATCCGTCCCAACGTATTCCTGCAGTATGGGCATATACTTCATTTCACTTTGTTGAGTTGATTCCAGGGAATGAATATTCCAACTGACCCCTTGTGTTTGCCCACAATATAGTCGCCGTATTCATTAGCATCATGAATCCAGTGCAATCCATCTGCATCTGCTTTGAAAACCTTAGCGGTAGAAACCCGCCGTGCCCGCCAGTACCACGGAGCGGTTGGGACGCTCCATGCCGTAGGCGTCGTATTCGGCGACGGTGTACAACTCGCTCCTGAAACCGCCGCCGCCGTCCGGCAGCTTCATGTCGCTGATGACGCCGCGCACCGAGCCGAGGTGGTCGGTGAGCTCGTAGCGGCGGGGGCTAAATCTACTGTTATCTGCGGATTGGCTAATTTGAGTCACGGGAACAGGGCAGTGTAATACATACGTATTCGTGTGCAGCACCACGTCGCTTCTTCCCACCAGCTGAAAAACTCCAATGCCAACCACCAACGCAACCATCCTCGATACCACCAAGACGTATGGCCTAGCCAGTGAAACCTTGGCCGCCGCAGGTAATCTACAAGAACGTGGAGCGGTCTTTACGCGGACTGAAGTTGTAGAATTCATTCTTGACTTGGTCGGTTATACCGAGGATAGATTCCTTTATCAGCAGACCATTCTTGAGCCTTCGTTTGGTGGCGGCGATTTCCTGTTGCCCATCATCAGGCGTTTGGTACGATCATGGCGTCATGTACGTACAAACACTACTGCGTTGGACGATCTATCGAGTGCCCTTGTCGGTGTTGAACTGCACCGTTCGACCTTTGAACTGACCACCACAGCGGTTATCAATCTACTGGTGGAAGAAGGGTTGGACATCAGCACTGCAAAGGAGCTTACTACTCGCTGGCTGTACCAAGGTGATTTCCTCCTACTACCGTTAAATGACACCTTTGACTTCGTCGTCGGTAACCCCCCATATATCCGACAGGAACGTATTCCGCCTGTACTTCTGACGGAATATCGTCGACGATTCCATACAATGTTCGATCGAGCGGACATCTATGTAGCATTCATTGAACGTTCACTTACACTCCTCAAAGAGGGCGGTAGTTTAGGCTTCATCTGTGCGGATCGCTGGATGAAGAATCGCTATGGGGGGCCACTTCGAAAGCTCATCGATAAGAACTACCATCTTAAGGTGTATGTCGATATGTTCGACACGCCGGCTTTCCAGTCGAGTGTCGTCGCGTATCCAGCCATCACCATTTTTACGAAGCAGCGCAGCGGTCCTACGCGAATCGTCCATCAGCCCGAGATTACCAGTGAGACCCTTCGAATGCTAGCAACCGCACTTCGGAATGAACATACGGCACCTACCAATCTCTCCATCGAAGAAATCCCTCATATTTCTAATGGTGCCGAGCCATGGCTGATACAATCGCACGATCAGGTATCCTTGATGAAACGCTTGGAACGTACTTATCCAACGATTGAACAAGCCGGCTGTAAAGTTGGAATAGGCGTGGCAACCGGAGCGGACAGCGTTTTCATTGCCGCGTATGATGACTTGGACGTCGAGGACGAGTGCAAGATTCCTTTGGTAATGACCAAGGATATTTCCTCAGGTACTGTTAACTGGCGAGGGTATGGTGTGATCAATCCATTCTCTCCTACGGGAGGACTGGTAGACCTCAAACACCACCCTCGACTACGTGCCTACCTCGAACAACACAAAGACATTCTACTACGTCGGCACTGCGCCCAAAAGTCACGGGCACAATGGTATCGTACGATTGACCGCATTCATCCCGGTCTCACCTCAGTGCCCAAGTTGCTCATACCTGACATCAAGGGTTATGCCCACATAGTATATGAAAATGGCACTCTGTATCCACATCATAATTTGTACTACATAACTTCGAAGGACTGGAACTTGCATGCACTGCAAGCTGTGCTCCTGTCCGATGTAGTGAAGCTTGTCATTTCAATGTATTCAACGAAAATGCGCGGCGGCTTTCTGCGGTTCCAAGCCCAGCACTTGCGACGAATTCATGTCCCATTCTGGCATGATGTATCGGAGTCCTTGCGCTGCCGTCTTGTCCAGTCCGCACAATCGTTCGATATTGACGCTTGTAACGCAGCGGTATACGAGCTCTACCATTTAACGCCGGATGAACGTTCAGCCATTGGAGGCACATAAGGACTATGGCTCTTGATCTTGTCAACTATGAACAAAAGGCGAAAGAGGCAGTAAAAGCCTTCTGGGGTAGTCGAGAATCTGCTCGACAAAAACAGGTAGAGTCCGGCAAGACTGATCAAGGTGAACGGGCTGGAGTAACTGGTGGCAAGAACATGGATGGCTTTCTTGCATTGGTCATCGACATTGTTCGCGCCAATGGTCTCGATCATGCGAAAGTTTATCAGAACAGAGCAATGCTGACGCTTCCGGGATACTTCCGTCCGACAAAGCTCTGGGACGTCTTGGTCGTCCACCAAAATCAATTGGTCGCCGCTATTGAATTGAAGAGTCAAGTTGGACCCTCCTTCGGAAATAACTTTAATAATCGTGTTGAAGAGGCTATTGGTACTGCCCATGACCTGTGGACGGCTTATCGTGAAGGAGCGTTTGGCAAGCAGCCACGCCCCTTTGTCGGGTGGTTGATGATGGTCGAAGATGCTGCCAAATCGCGGACGATAGTACGCGACAGGTCCCCCCATTTTCCGGTCTTCCCCGAGTTCAATCAAGCCTCATACTTAAAACGATACGATCTATTATGTCAGCGTCTGATACAAGAACAACTCTACACCACGGCAGCCGTACTGGCATCGGAACGAAGTGGTATTAATACGGGAGTATTCACCACGTTCTCGGAAATGACCAACCTGAAGACCTTTATAACGTCACTTGCTGGACACGTTGCAGCAGAAGCCGCACGTCTAGGATAGTTCTTTACCTCAGCGGGTGGTGATCCTGCACAGCTTCCTTATGGATGTCCACTTGTGACTGCTGGTAGCGTTCGGTAGAGCTTGGGTATTTGTGTCCAGCGAAGACCTTCACCACACGTACGTCGTGCCCCTGACGCAGAAGGTTGGCTATGACGCTCTGGCGAATGAGTTGAGGGTTGATGTTCCGCTTGCCGAAGACGTTGATGTAGTGTTTGTGCAGATGTTTTCCGATGTCGTTCTGGGTCAGTGGACGACCGGACGAGGTGATGAGCAGGTGGTCGTTATCCGCAGAAGGACTCTCCATGATCGCCAGACGTTCGGTTTCGAGGTAGCGGTGGAGCAGCAATATCTGTGTTGGCTTCAACGGTAGCTCCCGGCCATTGAGCGTTGCCGAGGCCTTGATGGTGATCATTCCGGAATGAAGATCGACGTCGGTCGTGCGCAGGTTCTCCAGTTCGGCAGGAGTAAGGGCTTGGTGGACGAGCAGGCCCATCAGGACACAGTGACGGTATTCCAGCGGAGTTGGGGCCTCGTCCGTGGTCTTGACCAAGAGGTCCAGATCGTCGACCGACAGCAGGTCCTGGAGTTGCATATCCTTTCGTGGACGTCCCCGGAGTTGGACCGAACGCGTAGGGTTATCCGGGCGGATACCACGTTCGTGCAGGACGTCGTAGAACGCACACAAGGCGGAGAGTACCTTCTGGATGGTAGATGCTCCGTAGCGTCGCCGAAGGCTTCCGAGGTAGGCAAGAACATCATTATTGGAAGCCGTTGCTGAGTTCGCCACCACGGAGCAGAAGGCCGTGATGTCCCTAAGGTAGGTTTCGGTAGTGCCGTGCGTATATGATCTTCGGAGACACTCCCGAAGGTCATCATCGGGTAGAATACTCACGGAAGGTGTTCTTCGGACACTGGTTCGCAGTGCAGCTTCTTGAGTTGCCCCGCGCTGACCTTCGTGTACACCTGGGTGGTCTCCAGATGCTTGTGACCAAGGAAGTCCGGGACTTGCGCCAGCGGAAGACCGTCTTCGAGAAGATGCGTAGAGATACTGTGACGCAGGTAGTGCAAGGACACGGGACGCTGGAGCCCGGATCGCTTAGTGATGGTCTTCAGTATCCAATGCCAACCATCGTCGTTAAGGCGTTGTCCGCGTTGGTTGAACATGAAGGGCGTTCCGGTGTGCTCTTCCCCGTCTTCCTGTGCTTCCCAGGATACGGGTGGTTCGGACTTCTGGTAGCGTTCCAGATCACGGGCTACCCGTACGGGCATGGGCACGAGCCGGCGTCTGGCTCCCTTGCCTTCACGTACGTAGAGCGGGTGGCTGTGGTAGTGGATGTCCTCCCAGTTGAGCCGTGCAGCTTCGCTCCGGCGCAGAAGCGAGTGCGGATGCCTGCTGCTGGCTAATCATGGTAGACGAGATGTATTGATTTCCTCGGAAACCAACCTTGTAAACCTTGCCACCTGCATCCAACCATTGACCACTTTTCAACGCAGTAACGTCGGGATGAAGTTCTTTAACCATTCCCAAGCCATCGTTCGCATATTTTGTGACATCGGTCCAATCAAAAGGCCTACTGTCTCTTTGCAGCACTGGAGCGCTCGTCGGCCTGATGCTCTGTTCAGGTGGAGCCATCGAGGGGAGCGATGACTTGGGCAGATAGTTCTGACCTGGCATTTGCTTGGATTCGTTCGTTCGCTGATTACTCTCACTGAGCCATATCTGCTGTTGCGTCCGATAGTTATCACGGATCTGGCCATCAATACCAACGTAGTTGTACCAGTACCATGCATCAGGATCACCCCAAACAACAACTTCCTTTGTGGTAATCTGCCCCGGTACCCCTGCGGTACCACCACCCGTTTGTCCTCCACCTCCATCGATCGGTGTACCCGAATATCCACTCGGGTCCATGAAGTTGATCGGATTGTGGAAGGCATAGGCATACGGTGAATAGTCTACCTGTCCTGCCCACAGCGCATCCACACTCGTGAACGCCCCCTGCGTCTTGCTGTACTTCCGCGCGCTCATGTCCATGAGACGCTCGTGGTACAGGCCCGCATGCACCACACCGTACTTCGGTGCCGTCTCGTAGTCCGATTCCTTGCCGAGA
>MKVH01000023.1 GCA_001899175.1 Candidatus Kapaibacterium thiocyanatum
CCATTTGGTGAAGAGGAGAAAGTGCCGTAAGTTTGTCGTCCCTGAAGCGCGCAACTGTGCAACGGGGCGGTTCCGGGGCCAGCCGGAGCGTCGAGGTGAGAACCTCGGCGGAGCGCGGCAGGCAGAGGAGCTGATGTTCTTTGACAACGGGAAATATCCATGTAGAACAGGGTAAGCGGACTCAGCGATGAGTCCGGGCCTGAGGGGGACCTCAGGCTGAGCGGCGAGCAATCGTCGTTCGATCTTACCCCGTCAAGAGAATCAACCAAGTCGGGAAACTTCAAACAGAAGACAAACTCTACAACGGAGAGTTTGATCCTGGCTCAGGACGAACGCTGGCGGCATGCCTAACACATGCAAGTCAAGGGGTAGCAATACCACTGGCGCACGGGTGAGTAACACGTAGGTTATCTGCCCCCATCACAGACATAACCTCGGGAAACCGAGGCTAATATCTGATGAGGTCGTGAGATCAAAGCTTCGGCGGATGGGGATGAGCCTGCGGCTGATTAGCTAGTTGGTGAGGTAATGGCTCACCAAGGCGACGATCAGTAGCTGGTCTGAGAGGACGAACAGCCACACTGGAACTGAGACACGGTCCAGACTCCTACGGGAGGCAGCAGTGAGGAATATTGGTCAATGGGAGCAATCCTGAACCAGCAATGCCGCGTGTGGGATGAAGGCGCTTCGCGTCGTAAACCACTGTCGGACGGGACGAAAGGAGCTATGAAGCTCTAGGACGGTACCGTCAAAGGAAGGATCGGCTAACTACGTGCCAGCAGCCGCGGTAATACGTAGGATCCAAGCGTTGTCCGGATTTACTGGGTATAAAGGGTGCGTAGGCGGCCTTGTGCGTCAGAGGTGAAATCTCCGGGCTTAACCCGGAGGGTGCCTTTGATACGGCAGGGCTTGAGTGCGAGAGAGGATGATGGAATTCCTGGTGTAGCGGTGAAATGCGTAGATATCAGGAGGAACACCGGTGGCGAAGGCGGTCATCTGGCTCGAAACTGACGCTGAGGCACGAAAGCGTGGGGATCAAACAGGATTAGATACCCTGGTAGTCCACGCCCTAAACGATGTATGCTTGGTGTTGGGGTCGCAAGATCTCAGTGCCGTAGGAAATCTGATAAGCATACCACCTGGGGAGTACGATCGCAAGGTTGAAACTCAAAGGAATTGACGGGGGCCCGCACAAGCGGTGGATCATGTGGTTTAATTCGATGCAACGCGAAGAACCTTACCCAGGCTTGAAGTGCTAGTAGTAAAGAGATGAAAGTCGAATGACCCGTAAAGTCGGATGCTAGCAGAGGTGCTGCATGGCTGTCGTCAGCTCGTGCCGTGAGGTGTTGGGTTAAGTCCCGCAACGAGCGCAACCCCTATCCCTAGTTGCCATCGAGTCAAGTCGGGCACTCTAGAGAGACTGCCTACGCAAGTAGAGAGGAAGGTGGGGATGACGTCAAGTCATCATGGCCCTTACGTCTGGGGCTACACACGTGATACAATGGACGGTACAGTGGGCGAGGCTGCGAAGCCAAGGTAATCCCCAAAACCGTTCTCAGTTCGGATTGGAGTCTGCAACTCGACTCCATGAAGGTGGAATCGCTAGTAATCGCGGATCAGCATGCCGCGGTGAATACGTTCCCGGGCCTTGTACACACCGCCCGTCAAGCCATGGGAGCCGGGGGCGCCCGAAGCCGGCAGAGATGCCGTCGAAGGCGAAATCGGTGACTGGGGCTAAGTCGTAACAAGGTAGCCGTACCGGAAGGTGCGGCTGGATCACCTCCTTTCTAAGGAGAATATCCTCAAAGGATTTCTATCCTTGAATCAACATGGAAACTTCGGTTTCCACCCGGCAGAACTCCGGTTCTGCCATCAACAGATGAAACTTCGGTTTCATCGCCAACGATGGAACTTCGGTTCCATCGTCCTGACGATCATCTTGATCGAGGACGTGCAAACGTCCGGTTCTACATGGAAGACTCCCGTTGTCCAAGCACATCCGCGCCCAGTGGAGACACTGGAACCGCGAGGATGCGTTCTTTGCAAACGTGCAAGTGAAATTGCGCGGGCCGGTAGCTCAGCTGGTTAGAGCACACGCCTGATAAGCGTGAGGCCGGTGGTTCAAGTCCACTCCGGCCCACCACGTGTCAATCGGGCCCATAGCTCAGCTGGGAGAGCGCCTGCCTTGCAAGCAGGAGGTCAGCGGTTCGATCCCGCTTGGGTCCACTCTGACATCCGCACGCTCAGGCGCGTGCCGTACAGGCACGTCGGAAGCGTTTGCACGTTTGAACAGAGGTCATGCGAATGACCGTCGTTCTTTGACAACACATGAGGTTTTCCGTAAGGTCTTGCAGATTCCTTTCGCCAGGAACTGCAAGCAAGCGGCACACGCCTGGAATCAATGTTCCTTGTTCCAGGAGAGAGTCTCGGCGCAGATTGAAAAGGCCCTGCACCGAAACAGTTCGTGTGAGTCCGCGAGTATGCCGGAAGAAGAAGACATCAGCGATGGTGTCGGGCGCTCCGGGATGCGAAGCGTACGAGAAGTCATGGCATGAGCAGCCATGCAGTACGTGTCGTGAGTGGTGACTCGTAATCGAGTCATGATGATGAAACGACGAAGGCCGATGACGTAGAGCGCGCGATAGAGAATCAACCTGTCGCAGGACGAATTCGGTAAGTTACAAAGGGCACACGGTGGATGCCTTGGCACAGAGAGGCGATGAAGGACGCAGCAACCGGCGAAACGCTGCGGGGAGCTGGAAGCAAGCTTTGATCCGCAGATATCCGAATGGGGCAACCCAACGGGAGTCATGTCCCGTTACCCGCAAGGGAGCAAACCCGGGGAAGTGAAACATCTCAGTACCCGGAGGAAGAGAAATCAAACGAGATTACCGTAGTAGTGGCGAGCGAACCGGTAAGAGCCTAAACCGAGGTTACGCAAGTAGCCTCGGGGTTGTAGGACCCCAACACGGGACCAAACATGATAGCAGAACGATCTGGGAAGGTCGGCCAAAGAAGGTGAGAGCCCTGTATGCGAAATCATGAATGGCCCAAGGGGAATCCTGAGTACCGCGGGACACGAGAAATCCTGTGGGAATCCGGGGGGACCACCCTCCAAGGCTAAATACTCCTCTGTGACCGATAGTGAACCAGTACCGTGAGGGAAAGGTGAAAAGAACCCTTTAGAAGGGAGTGAAAAGAACCTGAAACCGTGTGCTTACAAACGGTCGGAGCAGACTTCGGTCTGTGACGGCGTGCCTTTTGCTTAATGAGCCTACGAGTTGCTCGTCACATGCAAGGGTAAGGATATGGATATCCGCACCCGCAGCGAAAGCGAGTCTGAATAGGGCGATCTAGTATGTGGCGGCAGACGCGAAACCGTGTGATCTATCCATGGACAGGATGAAGCGTGAGTAACATCACGTGGAGGTCCGAACCGGTGTGGGTTGAAAACTACTCGGATGATCTGTGGATAGGGGTGAAAGGCCAATCAAACTCGGTGATAGCTCGTACTCCCCGAAATGTTTTTAGGAACAGCCTCGTGTTACTGTCCCGGAGGTAGGGCTCTGATTGGGCTAGGGCTGTCACAACGGTACCGACCCCAGATAAACCGCAAATGCCGGAGACAGGATGCACGGGAGTGAGGCTGCGAGGGATAAGCTTCGTAGCCGAGAGGGAAACAACCCAGACCATCAGCTAAGGTCCCCAAGTGAATGCTCACAGAGAAAGGATGTGCAGTTGCACAGACAGCCAGGATGTTGGCTTAGAAGCAGCCATTCATTTAAAGAGTGCGTAATAGCTCACTGGTCGAGCGACTGTGCGCCGATAATAATCGGGACTAAGCATTCCACCGAAGCTATGGGCTCAGCGTAAGCTGAGCGGTAGGGGAGCATTCCATTGGCGGTGAAGGTGTGTCGTGAGGCATGCTGGAGCGAATGGAAGAGCATATGTAGGCATAAGTAGCGATAACGGAAGTGAGAATCTTCCGCGCCGAAAGTCCAAGGTTTCCTGAGCTCCGTTCGTCGACTCAGGGTTAGGCGGCCCCTAAGGCGAGGCCGAGAGGCGTAGCTGATGGGAAGCAGGCACATTACAATATTCCTGCCCCACTATGACAATGAAAGTGACGCAGACGTACATCGTTTCCGGATGAATGGCTATTCCGGGATCGACGAAGGCTGCCGAGAAAAGCGAGTCATGGTGACCGTACCGCAAACCGACACAGGTGGACGGGTTGAATATACTAAGGCGCGCGAGTGAGCCGTGCTTAAGGAACTCGGCAAATTGACCCCGTAACTTCGGGAGAAGGGGTGCCCGCGCAAGCGGGCCGCAGAGAAATGGCCCAGGCGACTGTTTACCACAAACACATCACTCTGCCAACACGTTAAGTGGATGTATAGGGTGTGACACCTGCCCGGTGCCGGAAGGTTAAGAGGAGAGGTCAGCCGTAAGGCGAAGCTTTGAATCGAAGCCCCGGTAAACGGCGGCCGTAACTATAACGGTCCTAAGGTAGCGAAATTCCTTGTCGGGTAAGTTCCGACCTGCACGAATGGTGTAACGATCTGGGCACTGTCTCAAGCACGGGCTCGGCGAACTTGTGGTACCGGTGAAGACGCCGGTTACCCGCATATGGACGGAAAGACCCTATGCACCTTTACTGCAGCTTAGTATTGGGTTTGGTTACACCATGCGTAGCATAGGTGGGAGACTATGAAGCGGAGCTTGCGGGCTTCGTGGAGTCAACGGTGAAATACCACCCTTGTTGTGACCGGATTCTAACCCGGCGGAGTGGATCCGCGGGGACAGTGCTAGGTGGGCAGTTTGACTGGGGCGGTCGCCTCCTAAAAGGTAACGGAGGCTTACAAAGGTTCCCTCAGCACGGTTGGTAATCGTGCGTAGAGTGCAAAGGCATAAGGGAGCTTGACTGTGAGGGAGACATCCCGAACAGGTGCGAAAGCAGGTCTTAGTGATCCGGCGGCACTGCGTGGAAGGGCCGTCGCTCAAAGGATAAAAGGTACGCTAGGGATAACAGGCTGATCTTGCCCAAGAGTCCACATCGACGGCAAGGTTTGGCACCTCGATGTCGGCTCATCGCATCCTGGGGCTGGAGAAGGTCCCAAGGGTTTGGCTGTTCGCCAATTAAAGCGGTACGTGAGCTGGGTTCAGAACGTCGTGAGACAGTTCGGTCCCTATCCTATGCGGGCGCAGGATGTTTGAGGAGAGTCGTTCTTAGTACGAGAGGACCGGAATGACCGGACCGACGGTGAATCTGTTGTCACGCCAGTGGCACGGCAGAGTAGCCATGTCCGGGAAGGATAAGCGCTGAAAGCATCTCAAGCGCGAAACCCACTCCAAGATTAGACATCCCAATTAGTAAGGACCCGGGGAGATGACCCGGTTGATAGGCTTCAGGTGGACGCATGGCAACATGTGGAGCCGAGAAGTACTAATAGTCCGAGGACTTACCATTAATTTTCCAGGCTCCGGCCATACAAAAGGCTGGTCGGATGCTGCAGGAGGATCCCCTCCTGCGACAGGAAGATTCATCTCGCGCCTACAACATCGCCTTCTTCTTCATCATCATGACTCGGTGACCATGATCACCACACTCACAACCTGAGTACCCTACGGAAATTTCCTCTTGGTGACGATTGCGCGGGTGTCACACCTCTTCCCATTCCGAACAGAGAAGTTAAGCCCCGTTGCGCCGATGGTACTGCTCCTGAACTGGAGTGGCAGAGTAGGTAGTCGCCAGGTTATCTGTCACAGAAGCCCCCTATCCAACGATAG